>NZ_BAAHYX010000005.1:0-43469 GCF_054657335.1 Thermopirellula anaerolimosa | reverse complement strand
CCGCCGGTCGGCCGGTGCGGAGCGACGAGCGCGTGCGAGAGATCTTCGACACCCTCTGCCGGCCGTGCGAACGCTTCGACGCCAAGCGGCAGACCTGCCGGCTGTGCGGGTGCCACGTGCGGCCAGGCGGCTCGGCCCTGGCCAACAAGATCAAGATGGCGACCGAGCGATGCCCCTTGAGGCCGCCCAGGTGGATCGAGGAGGTTTTCCAAGGATGACGCTCTTCATTCTCGGTTATCCCGGTGGCATGGGCGGGGCGAACACCGAATGCTGGCACACGGTGAAGCTTTGGCGCCAGGCAGGCTGGGACGTGCACCTGATTCCCACCTGGGGGCGCGACGAGCGGTGGCGCGGGCGGTTGGATGCAATCGGCGCCGTGACCCACCACGTGCCGGCTGCCGACCTGGAAAAGGTCCCCAGGCTGGCCGGCTCGGTCGTGGTGGCCATGTGCAACGGGAATCTCTGGGGCGTCTACGGCCGGCTCCGCAAACTGGGCTGCCGCGTGGTGTGGGTCAACTGCATGACGTTCCTGTTTCCCGACGAGCGGCGGGCCGCGCAGGAGCACGGCCCTGCCGACGCCTACGTGTTCCAAAGCCAGTTCCAGCGCTCGATGCTCGAACCAGAGCTTGCAAGAATCGGCTACCGGCCTGAGCAAGGCCATCTGATTCGCGGGGCGTTCGACCTGGGCGAGTTTCCGTTCTGCCCGCGGCAGCATCGACCGAACACGGAGTTCGTCATCGGCCGGCTGGCCCGGCCGGACCTCGACAAGTGGTCCAGTAATACGTGGCCCATCTACGCGGCGATTCCCTATGCCCATCGCAAGGCCCTGGTGATGGGCTGGACCGAGCGGCTGGCCGGGAAGCTCGGCAAGCCGCCGTCCTGGGCGACATGCCTCAAACCCCAGGAAATTCCCACGCAAGAGTTCCTGGGCCGCTGCCACGCCATGCTGTGCATCAACGGCGGTGCCCGGGAGAATTGGCCCCGCGTGGGCCTCGAGGCGATGGCCGCCGGCGTGCCCATCGTCACTCAGAACCAGTGGGGCTGGCGGGAGATGGTCCGTCACGGCGTGACCGGCTTCTTGTGCAATGGCGACCAGGAGTTGGCCTACTACACGGCCCACCTGGCCTACGACGAGCGGCGGCGGCTCACTATGGCCGAGGCCGCCCGGGCACACGTCGAGCGCCTGGCTGACCCGGAAACCATCCTGGCCGGCTGGCAGCGGCTTTTCGATTCCCTGGGCACTGCATGGAGCAAGGCTGCATGATCGGCATCGCCATTGCTGCGGTTGGAATCAAGCCCGAGATCGTACGTCGCTGCTACCAGTCGCTGGCCGACGCCCGGATCACTGTGCCGTATCGCGTCCATGTGCAAACGGCCTGCGAAGGCCAATTCAGCCGCTCGGCCGCCCGCAATCAGGCCATCCTGGCCCTGCTGCCCTACTGTGACAAGATCATCTGCCTTGACGTGGACTGCCTGGTTCCGCCGGGCCTTGTCGAACACGCGGCCGAGAACATCCGCGATGGGCAAGCCGTGTGGACTCTGGTGCGCAGGATACCCGCCTTCGACGGCCGATACCGCTGGGACGAGTGGAAAGCCACCAACCCTTGGCCTTGGGGCACCGGGGCCTTCGTGGGCATGACCACCGCCGATTGGCTTCTAGTGGGCGGCTGGGATGAGCGGATCACCACCTGGGGCAGCGAAGACGATGTGCTGGCCCTTCGCCGCAAGGAACACCGCATCGAGACGCTCAAAGTGACCGATTGGCCGCTGGTGCACGTGGACCACGAGTATCGCGGACGGAACCTCCAGCACGCGAAAGAGAATCGGCAGATCGGCGCCGCCCCGCCGCCGCGAAACTACCTGGCCGGCCGGCTGCCGCTAGCCAAGGCCCAACACACCCTTTTCCTTTGGCCCACGGCACGCTGTCAGGGCGCCTGCCCACGGTGCAGCCAGCGTTCACTCATGCAGTTCGCACCAGACTACGAGATGACGCTGGAAGAGATCGACGCGCTCATCGACGCCGTGCGCCAGTCGAGTTACCCGGCTTTCCAGAAGGTCATCCTGGCTGGCGGCGAGACCCTCCTCTGGTCGCATCTGGCCGAAGGCCTGCGGCGGCTGGCCGAGGCCAAGTTGGGTCCGATTCAGCTTTTCACCAACGGCCTGGCGCTTGATCGGGCGGACTTGGCTGCTCCGTATGTCCGCGAGTTCCGCGTCTCGGCTTATACCTGGAACGGCCAGGCGGTCCAGGCGTTCCGAGCCCGTTATGGATCAAAGGTCCGCGTGGTGGATTCCCGCAAGCATTGGGCCTTGCCTATGGGGCCGCGCGGCGAAGAAACCCTGCCGGCTGACTGCGTGGGGCCCGGATACTCGGTGTATGACTGGCACGTCTATACCTGCTGCAACTCGCCGGCCATTCCGATGGCCCTGGGGACGCCGATCCACGAGACGCCGCGATGCCGGCTCCAGCCGGGGTTCATCGAAGCGCTGCTGCCCCTGCGACAAAAGATGGACCGGTACTGCCGGGCCTGCATCGGCAACCGGAAGGTGCAACCGTGGCTTGGTTAGTATCCGCCCCCAGGCCCCAAGTCCCATGCCCCAAGCCCCGATGAAGATCGCCTGCTTGTGCGCGACGTTCAACCGGCCGGCCCAGCTGGCCGAGGCGGTCGAGTCGTTCTTGCGTCAGACCTACCCGGCCGAGCTGCGAGAGCTCGTCATCCTCGACGACGCCGGGCAGTACGACCCGGCGGCCTGCGACCATTTGCCCGGGGTGAAGCTCGTCACCACCCGGCACCGCTTCCGCACACTGGGTGAGAAGCGGAACGCCTCAGCGGCTCTGGTGTCACCCGATGTGGACGCCTACGCCGTGTGGGACGATGACGACATTTATCTGCCCTGGCACCTGGAGACGATGGCGCAGGTCTTCGCGGCCGGTATCTCCTGGTCGCGGCCCGCGGAGGTCTGGATCGACCGCCGCACGCACTTGCAGCGTAAGACGACCGGCGGGCTGTTCCACGGTTCGTGGGGCTTCACCCGCGAAGCATTTCTGGCCGTAGGGGGCTATCCCGCCATGCAATCCGGTCAGGACCAGGCCCTTGCCGGGCGACTGAAGAAGGCCGGCTTCAAACCAGTATCACCGAGTGAGCTGGTTACCCCATCCGGACTGACCGAGCTTGCCACCACTCCCAGTGCAAAGCCAGTACAACCACGCTCCCAAGCTTCCTCTTCCCATCAAGCCCCAGTTTCCCCCGTGGCCAGCGATACAGCGCCTTCCCCTGACGGCGGTGACGTTTCTTGCCTTTCCCTTCCTTCCTACATCTACCGCTGGCACACCTACCCCGGCGCCCGGCACATCTCGGCCCTCGGCAAGGACGGCTACGAGCGGCGAGGCGAGGAGACCATCGCCCCCATCTCCTGCGTCACGCCGCGGTGGTCGGCCTGCTGGGACGGACTGGCGCTGAGGGCAACGCCGCCCCAGGCAACGGCGTCGTAAGTACAGCCCTCGAGGCGGCCGCTCGCAGGATTCCCCAGGCGTTCTGCTCGCGTCGGCCGAAGCATCTGGGCCACTGTCGTCCGTCCATCTCCCGCTACCCCGCCGACTCGATCGACTCCAAAGCGTAGGGGGCAATCCGCACAACCCCGTGACAGATGCCCGTCAAAATGTCAGCTCTGGTTGGGTATCATCCCCCACTGCCGACCGGCCGGCACGAGGGATGTGAGCCGGTAGGCGAAAAAATCTTGGAGGGGGTACTTGACAACACACACACACAGACTTAGACTAGACGGCGCAATCCCGGAATACGGGAATATTCGCTGGCGGTGTTGGCGCCCGCGCTGAACCGTACTGCGGCCACTCGGGTGCCCAGGGCGGAGGAATTTCCGCGCCAGCCATATGGCCAAAAAGTGTGGGGAAGGGGACGATGGGCAGCAGCGTACCCGACCTGACGGCACAACGCAGCCGCCACGGCCCGCACCGGGCCGGGGAAGCGGCCCAGGAGGGAGCGTCTCGCGGTGGAGGGGCACATCAGGAGGGCATATCGAGGGTCCCGACATTGCGGGCAGGGGTAGAGGCCTTCCAGCGGCGCTGGCCCGGGGCGAGAAGTCCGAGCCACCAGTCGCCCATTTTTCTGATGGCTGCGGGGTGGCGTACCGGATCAACTCTTCTGCAGAGGATGCTCTCCGGCGATTGTCTGATCTGGGGTGAGCCCTTCGGTCAAGGAGGTCTTCTGGATTCGGTGCCCGACCTGTTTCGAAGGATCACCGGTTTCTGGCCGGAGGAATCCTTTTTCTTTCGCGGACAAGGGCGAGTCGAGCGGACGTGCGGGCCGATCGAGAACCTATATCCGTCGCCGGAAGACCTGGTGCGGGCTTATGTGGGTTTCTTCGAGAGGCTGTTTGCCCAACCGGCCGCGGAGGCGGGATTTGCCCGCTGGGGGATGAAGACGGTGCGGCTGTCGGCCGATCACGCCTTTTTCTTCCGCTGGCTCTTTCCCCCGGCGAAGTTGGTCTTCCTCACGCGCAACCCCTATCACGCCTTTCGCTCGTATTGGACGATCAGCCAGAGGCGCGGCGTGCGTTGGTTTCACCGCTGGCCGGATCGTCCTGTGACGCCCGAACATTTTGCCCGGAACTGGGCGGAACTCACCGCGGGTTTCCTGGAGCACGCGGAGGAACTTGGGGCGCACTTTGTGCGTTACGAGGATTTGATTGGCGGCGCAGTTGCGCTCGGGGAATTAGAGGAGTACCTGGGGGTCCAACTGTCACGGGATGCCCTGGCCAGCAACCCCGGCGGGTGGCCGATTCCCGATGAAGAACTGGCCGCCCCGTATTACGAGGCGATCGCCCAATGGGTGGAACCATTGGCGGAAAGGTTGGGATACGCCAAGCCAACGGCGGGCAGTCCTCAAGGCTTTCGCCAAGAGGTGCCGAAGGAGGCATCAGCCGACCAAACTGAGCGAGCTTTCCAAGAGGCGCTTGGCGCCCATCAGCGGGGCGATCTGGAGACTGCTGAACGGACCTATCGGCGGATATTGGATCATGAGCCGAATCACGCCGGGGCCTGGCATTTTCTGGGGGTCATCAGTCTTGTGCGGCGAGACTATCCGGCTGCGCGGCAGCAACTGGAACGGTCGCTGACCCTTTGCGACAGCAAGGCGGTTTACTGGAACAACTACGGGGCCTTGCTCAAGGAAGTGGGAGAGTATCGGCAGGCGGAAGCGGCGTTTCATCGGGCCCTGCAAAGGAATCAAGACTATGCCGACGCCTGGGCCAATCTGGGCCATGTGCAGTACCTTCTGCATCTCGCGCCCCAGCTTGTCGAACGCTCCTTGCGAAGCGCCCTGGCTTTGAACCCGCACCATGCGGACGCGACTTTCTGGCTCGGCGACTTCTATCAGGCCTGTGGGCGTGCCGCCGAGGCGGTGGCGCAGTATCGTCGCGGATTGGAGCTTGCCCCGGAGTACCCCGGCGGCCACAAGCGGCTGGCGGAGACGCTGGCGGCAGCCAACCAGTTCGAGGCGGCAAAGGATGCGTTCCAGGAGGCGATTGCCCGCCGGCCCGAGGATGTACAGCTTCATCTGGCCCTAGGCGCGGTCCATGCCAAGCTGGAAGAGGTCGAGGCAGCCAAGGAGACCTACCGCAGGGCCGCCTTGCTGTGTCCGGAGCGGGCGATCTGGAGGTGGAAGTACCTGGGGGTGTGCCCGACGGTCTTTGATTGCGAAGAGGATATCGAGCAGTACTGGCAGGGGCTTCAGGAAGGCTTGCTCGAAGCCCTCGAAGAGAAGGTTTCTTTGGATTGGCGGGTGCTCCCTTTCGATGGTTACACCCCTTCGTTCAACCTGCCGCATCTGGGGCGCTGTTGCCGGGAGATCAAGGAGCTGTTCTCGGCGCGGTTCGAGCCGGCATTCCCTCAGCGGGCTTTGCAGCCGGGCGGGGGGCGTAAGATCCGCGTCGGTTTCCTGGTCACCGCCGGGCACGAAGGGGGTTTCTTGCGCGGCATGTCGAAGATCGTCGCCGGGCTGGACCACCGCTTTGAAGTGGCGATCTTCTGCGCGGAGGGGGCAGTGGGCCGGTTTCGAGCCGCAATCGCCCGCGACGATGTCCGCTACGTGAGTTTTCCCCGGCGGTTCGATCAGGCGGTGGAGGCCGTCCGGGAGACACGGTGTCACATCATTTACCACTGGAAGGTCGGCCCCGATCCCTGGAGCTATTTCCTGCCCATGGCCCGGCTGGCCCCGGTTCAATGCGTCTCCTGCGGTTCTCACGGCACCAGCGGCGTGCGGGCCGTGGATTACTACATCTCTTCCCCTTGGATGGAATGCCCGGAAGAAGCGGTGGATTCGGCCCAGCATTATACCGAGAGGCTGATTCTGCTGGAGACGTTCCCCATGTTCCAGTCGCGGCAACCGATGCCGCAAGACGTCGGCCGGGGCCACTTCGGGTTGCCGGGAGAGGGGGCCTTTTACTTCTGCCCCCACCGGCTGCCGAAATATTGCCCGCAGTTCGATTTCTTTCTCCGCGACATCCTGGAGGCAGACCCGCGGGGGTTTGTCGTGCTGCTGGCAGGCCCCGACGGGCGGCTGGCGGAGAAGCTCCGCCGCCGCATGGAGGGGAACTTGGGGGTCGTGTTTCGGCGGGTTTATTTCCGGTCGGCGATGCCCGTGGCGGAATACTATCGTTTGCTGCGGTTGGCCACTGTGGTGCTCGATACGCCTGTATACGCCAGCTGCCTGACGGCCTACGACGCCTTTTCGATGGGTGTCCCGGTGCTCACGCAGCCGGGGCCGTTGGCCGTGCAGTGCTATGCCGCGGGCCTGTACCGGCGGATGGGAATGGAGGATGAATTGGTGGTATGGGACGGAGACGAGTACGTGGCCAAGGCGGTCAGGATCGGCACCGAGCCGGAGTACCGCGAGCACCTGGTACGGTGGATCGGCCAGCGGGCCGAGGCGGTGTTCGACGACCAGCGGGTGATCGGCCAGTACGAGCGTTTCTTCGAAAGTGCGATGGAGAGAACTCCGGCGGCAGGTGCCGCGATGGCCGCCGCAACGTGACGGCCCGGCGGTGGCCCGTCGGAACGTTAGCTGGGAGCGGATGATCGAGTTGCTTTTTAGGAAGGGCAGAGACTATGCGGACACTTGGAAGCATCCGCACGGTAGCCGGAAGGCGCCGCTGCGTCTCGGGGAGTGCGAAGGGTCGCACGAAGCGGCTCAGTCTGGAGTTGCTGGAAAAGCGAATTCCCGTCAGCTCGTCGGTGTTGGGCGTGGTCGGGCTGGCTCTCTTGGGAGATTTGTTCGACGACACGGGCCGGGCGGCCCTTTACAGCGAAGACACGGATGGGGCGACGAGCGGCCCTCGCAAACGAGCCTCACCGGCTGAGGCGTTCTCCTGGGATTCGCACGAGCGGCGAAGCTTGCTCTCCGTCTTTCGTTCCAAATCGCTGGACACGAGTGCCGACGGGCGGTCCTATTTCGAGGGCCGGCAAGGGAGCGGTCCGGCCAGGGCGGTTGACGATGCGCAAAGTCTCTTTGTCTCGGCTGGCTCTGCCGAAGTGGGCCGTCCCTTGCAATTCGGATTGGGTGAAGGGTTTTCGGTCCAGATGGCGGGCCTGGGCCTTGGTGGCTCTGCGGGGCTAGGCGGGGGTTTTCGTGTCCCGGCGGCCGCCGCCTGGGGCAGCTCTTGGTTTGTGCCATCTCTTCGGGCAGATGGGGTGGGTGGTGGAGAAACCGGGAGCGCATCCAGCACTTCGAGCGGCAGTCCGCTTGCCCGGCATGCCGCGAAGCCGATAGCGCCCTCCGCACGCCCGCTTGTGACCTTGTCCGACGACGGGCCTACCCCGGCAGCTTCCCTGTCGTCGGCAGCGACTCCCGAGCGAGCTTCTTCCCCTGCGGCCGGAGCGTCACCGGCAACCGGCGGCGTACCCGCTGGTCCCCCAGCGATTGCCGCCCCGGGTGCAATAGCGCCGACGATTGGTGATCGAACCGGCGCCGACGTTGCACTACACCGCAGTAACGGTCGACCTCTTGGGGGTATGTCCTCGATTACGCTCTCGGACGAACCCTCCGTTGGCGATGGCCTGCTTCTCCAGCCAGGAGGCATCGAGTTGTCTCCTGACGCTTCGGCCGATTTCCTTCAAACGTCACCTGACCCGGTTCGCACCATTGGCAGTGAGACGGCCGGCGGTATTTCGCCTGCGGGCGGCTGGTTCCCCATGTACCCACACCGGCAATCGGAGCTTCTCGGAAACGCACTCAACGGTGCCCATCACACCGAAGGGAAGCGGCTGGTCGTCTCCTTGGATACCGGCCCGCGGCACGGTTCGTTGACCCTCGAGGAGGACGGGAGTTTCGCTTATCGTCCCGAGAAGGGGTTCCTGGGGTTCGACGAGTTCACGTGCGCGGTGAGCACTCTGGACGGGCGGGCGTCGCAGATCGCCACGGTTGTCATTCCCGTCTTGCCCGAGTTCGATCCCGGGGCAAGTCCGGCAGTAGGCGCACTTGCCCCCACGGGCTCGCGGGCGGCTGTTTTCGATGCGTATTCGGCCGCAAAGACGGTGGACGGGGGAGAAATCCTGCGGGCGTGTCAATGGGAGGTTGATCCAACGTCGATGTTTGTGCCTTCGCTGCAAGGGGACTTCGTGGGATCGTTTTCCTGGGATTTCCCCATCGGCTGCTTGCCTGCGGTGACAAGGGATGCCGGCGAGGGAACCGGTGTGATCACCGTCAGTTGCGAGGTGGCCTCGGCGGAGGACGCGCAAGGCAACTGGTACTACAGCGAATTGGTCTACTGCTCTTATTCGTTCCACTCGCTCGGCAGCCGGTATTTCGGAGAACGAATCACGCGGATCGACGCCTTTGCGGTGGACGGTGTCGTGTCGTACTGTTACACGTCACGCGCACTGGACACAAGCAGCGTGCCGTCCGCGGTTGCCGGCACTGTGGACATCGCCGAAGCCCGCTTCAGTGGTCGCGTGGATACGGTGAGCATCGACTCCACGATCGTCGCTTATGAGGCCGCCGGCTCGGCCGATGCGGCCCGCGCGCTCGAGATTCACAGCCAGGTCTTGGAGACGGATTCGGTAGGCAGCAGCCCCCGCAGCGAGACTCAGGACGGTCAGATGCTCCAGGGGGGCGAGAAGACATCCGAACGCTCGGCCACGTTCGTGATCACGCGCTTCGATTATTCCTTCCTGCCGGAGCAGGACGAGTGGATCTGCGAAGGCACGCGGCAGGAGAGCGGCAGTGAGATCCTTGCGGCGGACTACCAATTGACGAGTACGCCCTCGCTGCCAGTCGAAGGACCGGTTGTCGAGGCGTCGTCGCCCGCCACCGGCCTGACGACGGCGGAGGATGCGACATGGGCTTCATGGCCTGAGGCTGACAAAGTCGTCCGTGAAACCGGTCAGACCACGCAGGTCCACCAGTACACGGCATTTTCGGTACTCCGCGGCGGCGTATGGGATTCCATCAGGACTGGGACGCGAAGCACGCAGGCCACCACCGAGGAAGCCATCCGTACCGCACCCTACGGGATCGACTCTTGGGGGGCCGACACGGTTTCCCAAACGCAAACCACCGAAACGGAAGCGTATCACATGGTTTTCTTGTCGGGGGTGTTGGCCGGCGGCACGATGACGCTGTCGGGCGAAACGACCAGTACCAAGACCAGTAGCCACAGCGGTACCTATACGATCAGCACATTCGAGAGTTCCGGCGGCATTCAGCTGGAGCGGAGCGGCCAGGGAGCATGGAGTGAATCGTCTCAGTACAGCTACCAGGACTCGTACGAGTATACGAAGACCTTTGACATCGGCGACCCCGAGGACCCCGAGGACGACGTGTGGGTGCTCAGCAGCGGCTATTCCCAGACGCAGGTCTTGGAGTCCACTGAGTTCGGGGACATTGCCTCCGGCACTTACGTCAAGACGATTCTCAACGGCCCCGGGCCTGAGGACGACGAGGTCATCGAGGGTTGCTGGGATGAGGGGGTGGTGGAGCTGTATTGGTCCCACCGGACCGTGGAGTCCACGGTGGATGCTTCCGGCCAGTGGGTCAATGGCGGCACGGAAGAATTTAGCGAGTCGGGCTACCGCTACGTCAATACGACGACGGATGACATGGAATACTCACGCTCGATCACCGGAGGGACGGTGAGCGGCATCATCGGAATGTACGAGGGCAAGTTCAAACTGTACGACTTTGCCGGTACTCGCACGCTGACCGAAATCGAGGGCCAATCGGTTTGGGTTCTGACGGCGGGCACGGGCAAGGAAATCGAAGCCGAATCGAGCGGGCGGTCCTATGACGGCGCGGGGACCTACACGATCAGCGGCAGTAGCGGCAGCGGGGCCGACTATCAGAGCTGGAGCATCGACGGCTCGATCGTGGAATTCGGGCGGATCGGGGGCGGCCATGCGGTGATCACCGACTACGAACCCGCAGACCGCATGTGGCAGGTAACCGATGTAACTCCGGTGCTATACAATACGGAATGGATTTACTACAGCGACACGTCTAGCGGCCAGTACACGCAGGGGCCCATGTCGGGCCAGATTACCCAGCGCGACGGCCTCTACTGGTACCGGTGGGACGCTTTTGTCTGGGAGGATCCCAACCAGCCGGGCATCCTGGCAGGCACGGCCATCGAGCGGGCTCTTCTGAGGCTGGATAACGCCAGCAGCGCTTCCGGCCAGATCGAGGATTTCTATGCCGGATTCGGAGGTAGTGGCTGCGGTTATGGTCAAGTGACCTTCCAGCGGGAAGACAGCGATCAAAGCAGCTTCCGCCAAGAGACCGGAATATCGTTCACCTTGGTACAGGAGACCACGGGCTGCGGATGTGGCTGCGGGTGCGGCTCCGGTGCCGCCCATTTCTGGCGACACGAATCGGGATGGCTGGACGAGTCCGCCTCAAGGGAGATGACCACGCGCCGCTGGACCGACACTCCCCAACAGGCGTCCTCGGGCTGCGAGCCGGGCGTCACCGAGCGGACCATTGAATTCGACGAGACCGACGGGTGGTCCACTTCGCGCAGGGAGCGATGGGCCGTCGTACCAGAGGAGTCGACCCTGGACCATGAGGATTATTACCTGGATCGGGTGGAGGTCTGGCAACTCGCCGACGGCAGCGGCATCGAGCGGTTCTGGAATGACTACTCTGCCCGCGAAACGACCTCCGGAACCGAAAACATCACTTACGACGGTCAGCAGATGGAAGGATCCTCCAATCGGACGCTGGATCGCTCCTTCGCGCGAACACTCACGATCGAGGAAGAATTCGATCGGGTCAACAGCCGCTGGGACTACACCTACAGCGGGACGGGCTGTGAATCGATCGATGACAGCTCCACGGGATGTGGCACCTACACCCCTGAAGCGTCCTGCGGCTGTGGTTGTGGCTGCGGTTGTGGAGGAGGCTCTCCGGCGTACGATGGAACGATCAACTATTCTCGTGCCGAGGAATTTGAAACGAGTCGCAATCTCGTTTACTCCAAACCTGCAAGCCACGAGAGTGTTGCCCCGAGAACGATCTACGACGGTCCCACCAGTTTGTCGAGCGGCTGCGGGTGCGACGGCGGCATTCCCTCTCCGGGCATTTGGGACAGCGCCGGGTGGGCCGTCTCGGGCAGCGGTGCAGGGACGATCCAGGAAACATGGCACGTGGACCACCAGCGCCAGCGCGATTGGACCGGCGCGCCTATAGGAGGCACCACGCTTTCCGGAACAGAGACCGAAAGCAGTGATGACACGTGGCTCTACAGCTTGACCTTCAGCGAAGCCAAACCGCAGGGTACGTCTTCGACCGCCTGGCAATTCACTAGCGTCTCCGGGGAAGGTGGTGGTCTGTTCTATGCCGATCACACCATCGAAGGATCGGGTAACTACCAGTTCGATGTCAGGCAAGGGTTGGCCACGCTTCAGGGCGTGAAGAACTACAGCGAGTCTCTTGTTGAAACAAATAACCATTCGATCGGCTTCATCATCACCGCAAACGGCCAAATCGCCTTCGACATGGCCGGCCACGGAAACCAGACTCTCACCAAGGACTTCGACTACGACGGTCAGACGGGCGCCACTTCGTATGCCGGCGGCTACGGCACGATCACCCTCGATGAGTCGGGCGACGTTCATCTGGAGCAAACGCGCAGCGTTGATTGGCATTACGATGGGGTCGATTACGATGCCGATGCCGAGACAACGAAAACTACCAGCGGCTCTCATGTACATAACTACCAGGACGATTACAGCTACAGCGGGTGCGGCTACTCGTATAGCGAGCATGCCTCCTGGTCGGAGAACAGTTCTTGGGAAAACCAGTTGACGAAACGTCACGCATTCTCCGACTCGGCCTGGTCCACCCTCTGGACGGACCGCTTTACCTCCTACGAACAGTCGGGGTGCGGGGGTGGCGGCGGTTCGAAGGCCACCAGTTACTCAAGCTCCGGTTGCGGCTGCGGGTGTGGAGAAGGCAGTTCGGAAAGCGACAACTATTCCTGGACCGGAAGCTGGTCGGAGTCCTACGATTCGGCTACCGATGATTATTCCCTCAGCGGTGGAATCGACAACCATGTAACCGGCGCTGCCAGTGGTTGCGGTTGCGGAAGTTCTTATGACGAGTGGGTTGACTACATCGGCTTCCGCTGGCCGACCTATACCTCACCCTATGCCTTCGATTATGTCTATCCCACGCAGACAGGCAAGCTCAACGGCGGCCTGGGAGAAGGTTGCGGGTGCGGCTGCGGCGGCGGCCTGTATGGTTTCGAGACCTACGTTCCCATCGGTCGTACCAGTGATACTTCGGCCAATAGCACCATCGGTCGGCTACCCACCGGCGGGCTCACCGCACCCTCGCCGCTGGCTGCCGCCGCCGATCTCAGCCCGCAGTTGGGCCCGTTCCGCACGCTCCCGGAGGCTCCCGCTGCGGCGCGAGCGGTGGGGCTGACCAGCTACCGGGAGCCCAACGCCATCCACGGCAACGGGTCCCCCGAGTTGCCCCAGAACGCGGTGTTCGCCGAGTGGGGAGCCTGGCGCGACCGCGGTCGGCTGAATCAAGATCTGGAGGACGCCATCGAGGAACTGGCCAACTTGACGACGCCGCCACCCGGCGGCCCGCGGCCCGACAAGACGGAGATGCCCGGGGTGGTGGTCCTGGATCTGTACGACACGGATCAAAGCGGCGATCAGTCGGTGACGGTGAGTGTGCCGAGCGGGGCCGGCTCGGGCCACGCCCTGCGGGCACCGGAGGGGCCCGACGCCCTGGTGGCGGCCTCGCTGGAGGGCGGCAGCCTGACGATCTCGGTCCCACAAGGCTCTACCGCCGCCGGCCTGACGGCCGTCACGGTCGTGGGCAAGGATGCCGAGGGGCTGCCGGTCGCCTGGACGGTGTTGGTCCATGTAGTGGCCGTGGAGGGTTACACGGTCGAGGAGCAGGCCTGGGGCGAAACGACCTGGGACGCCCCGGAAGATTCCGGCGACGATTGGGCCTTGCTGTGGCAGTGTAACGACTACCGCTGGCTGCCGCAAACGACGTTCGACGGCCTCGTGACCGCCGCCGATTGGTCCTTCGCCTCGGTAACAGTTGATTCGAGCCGCGAGCGTTGGGCCTACGGCACTCCCAGCGCCACGGGCGAAATAGTGGTAAACCCCGTTGTCACCTTCGGCGGCCAGAACATCTACTTCGAAACGCTCAACACGGCCGCTGTCGGCCTCCACCGCCAGACAACGCTCGACGAGGCGGGCAATCCCCAGGTGGTGTACAACGCCGACCAACCTCGAGTGGCGGTCACGTATGTAAGCCTCGTGGAGTGGGATCCGGTTTCCTGGTCGCGGGAAATCGAGGTGGCTGACTACAATGCCACTACGGGCGTGGCCAAGCTCACCACCGGCGAGGACGGTTATCTGGTCTATCCCGACTACGCCCAGCATCCGGTCGTTCCGCAGCCGATCGACCACAACACGGTGCGAGTGAAAGTCGAGCTGGGCGCTCCGGTGCCTGAAGGTATGGTCGGCACGGTCCACCTGGTCTGGTTCGATCCGGATAACACCGTAGCGAACGTTCCGTCTGCTCCACCGGCCAATACCGGTCACGGGATCCGCGACAACGCCGCCTCGCTCGTAGCGGCCGGCGGCGGGCTTCCGGGTTTCAGCCTCGATTTCACCACCGAAGGCCCCTCACCCAACAGCCACTGGATGAAGAAGGCGTACCTGGCCATTGAAGATGCCCGGTATGGCGACAACTTCATCGTGGCCGTGCATCCCCACTCGGGGATTGCCGAGACGTTCGAGTTCCGCGACGACCGGTCGGGCAACCTGGTGCTCATGCACCCGAACAACACGGGCCTGTGGACGCCGCTACCGGACGACAATGATCCCAACGACGACCCGGCCGACGGCGTCCAGGATCACCGTACCTCGGTGCTGACCATCATCCCCTCGGTGGACATCGACACCGACAGCGACAACACCGGCACGATCAACCGCAGCGATCATGAGGAGGAGGTTGAGAATCAAGCCAATGAACCGGGCAAGATCGTCCTTCTGAACAACGATGACGACAATGGTAACAACCAAAGTGACATGGACGAGGTGGACGCTTCCGGCAACCCGCTGGTGTATTCCCAGCCGGACGACGATTTGACTCAGGTGATCCTCGACTTCGGGCTTGTCAGCTACGATGGACTCGACGGCTGCGCGCTTCGGTTGACTGCCAGCGACGGTCTGCGCATTTGGGGCGACCAATTGCGGAACCTTCCGGACGGCGCGACCGTCCAAGGTACAGGATACAACCAGTACGAGTGGATGATTCCGGCTGGGACCACCAGCGACCCGTTCCCGGGCAGTGTGTACGTGGAGGGAATCGCCACTGGCCGCCAGTGGGTCACCTGGGAACTGTCAGGGTCAAGCGGCCAGGTTCTCGCCAGCGACACGGTGGTCTTTACCGTCATTGATTTCGGTCTGGCCAGCGTGGACCTGGAAGCAACCGATGCTGCTCGCAAGCACGACATTACCCGTGACACCGGTGGTGTGTACGACGACGTCGAATGGGTCGATCCGAGTCCGGATGGCACTTTGCAAGGAGCCCCGGACGACCATCGCCTGCCGGTCTGCTACACGCGGAGCGGCCCGCATGGCGCTGTGCACGTGAGGGTAGAACAGGTCGACATAAGACTACTGGGCAACCTGGGAGTTACCAGCGTGATGGTTCGGGCCAACGGTACGATAGGCGGTCAGACAATCACGCTGCCGGAAACTGCGGCCACCATCAGTGGGGATCAGATCGTGGCGATGAACCTCAACTCGCCTGAGGCGATTCCCGACGTGATCCGCAACACGGAGATTGTGCTCAACTGGCAGGTATCGCTGGACGGCGGCCCGTGGCTCGACGTCGGCAGCTCGGTCAACACGGCCTACGTCACCTGGGACGATCCGCTGGCAGCCGCCCCATTTGAGACCTGCCTCTACGTAGGATGCCAAGCAGCGGAGGACATGGGATCGACAAAGACGGAGGAAGAGGTCGTGGACGCGATCTTCACCAAAGGCTTTGCAGGCCTGAATGTAGTGCGTGTAGACGGGACTCAATTGCTATACTATGGACCATACTCGTCTGTTAATCCGCCGCCGGCTGATGCGTTCACCACGACTGGACTGCTCGCGAACGGCGATGGTCGATGCGGTGCTTGGGGCAACTTCTTTTTTGACGTTCTCCGGGCTCAAGGGATAACCTCGACTGTACGAGGAATCAAAACGAAGGATATACCGGACGCCACAGGTTATGGTTTCGTAGTTAAGCCCACGCTCCCGGGGCAAGGGAATTCGTCTCCCCCGAATACATTCGCCGACCACGCGGTCGTTACTTATGGTACAAGAATCTACGACCCATCCTACGGGCACGCGTACACCACGCTAATCGCGTGGGAAGACGCCAGCTTAGAGACACTACTGTACATAGATAGCCTAGGACGGACTGTATCGCTTCCAAATACGCTTGGCGACGAACAAACAGAGTTCTTTTGATGGCCACTACAAAATTGGAGACTTGCTGTGTACTGTGCAATTGGTTGTCTACTTCTGGCATTGATTAACACCGGGTCCGAAACGGACTCGCCATGGAAGTCGGCGGGATTTACGAAACGTCTGTCCGACGGATCGACCGCCACGCTCGAATTCAGCAAATGGGCGGAACGCACGACCCGTGTTTTGATCGCCCAGGACAAGGAGTCTCAAGACGAACGCTCATATACAGAGACGCTATATCATTACCGGATAGTCCTTGAGCGCGACGGAACGAAAGAGACTGTTTGGGAGAAAATGGTGACGATCGGACCCGCGACGGCCGGCTTGTGTCCCGATTTCTCCGTCAAGGACGTTGAAATCATCGACGATCGCCTTTACATCTTGTATGCCTTCGGGGATGGGCATCTCAATCTCGTGGTGCACGAGAAGAGGGATTCCGGACCGTGGGTTTACCTCGTCTGTTGGCGATTAGACGATCGTCCTCGCTGGATGGACGAATGTCGTCTCACAAACCATGCTGGCCGACCGTGTCTCCGGTGTTTGGACACGCGGACGCGCGCCTCGGATGAAGAGCGCTGGGACATTCATTGGAACGTTGACGGCACTGGTGCTCTACGTAAACGGAAATGAGTCTATTGTCCGGCGTCGCCGATCCAGGCCGTAATGCCGACGCTCGTGGTTGTAAAACTCGAAGTAATCCCCAAGCTGTGCCCGACAATCCCACACGCTTACATACTCCTTCCGGTAGACTGCCTTGCCCCCGTTTTTTGTACCAAGTGTTATGAGAGTTCGGTTTGGGTAACAGGTAAGGGGTTATGTCCAAGGGATCGGCTGGGCGGCTGAGGGCTGAGCGTACGGCGTGTCGATGGAACGATTCTCAAGTACTGGGATGGCGGCAACGCTAGAGCAACGGACACGGCTGGCCTGTTGGCGGACGCAAACGGCCAATGTGGGGCATGGGCAGAGTTCTTCGTCGACACGCTTCGGTCGCAGGGTATCGGCGGGGCAGACAAAATCGGCGTCTATGCGGCCTCAAATCCAAGAAACGACGGCTTCCTCGTGAAATCCTGGAGCTTTATCGGTAGCGGCTCTTCGCCCGGTACATCGCCTTATAGCTGGGTAGTGGGAACGGATGTGGTTGATAATGCCGGCGTACCAGGCCAAGGCAATCCAAACCCGCCTGGGGCATTCTTCAACCATTTCATCGTGAGATTTGGTGGGCGATACTACGACCCATCTTACGGCGGTCCGAGCTACGCCACTCAATGGGAGTGGGAGGATGCGTCACTTGACGGCTTTTTCACGATAATCGGCGGAGTGGCGCTGGCAAAGCCAAACGATTTGGGGCCTGCCAACGTTGAGACACTGTTTGTTGTCATTTGAGCCAAGGCAGAAAGGAGCTGCATCCAATGTTGCGTTTTCGGTTCATCGGTTCCTTAGGAGGTTTCGCGGCGATCGTTGGCATCGTCGTCAGCTACCATCCAACGAGCTTTGGGAAACAAGCCACTCAAGAGAAGGAGAATGTCTTGTTTGAGCAAGACCTGCACGGCGCACGCAGAGCGGTGTTGTGCGCCCGTCCGTGCTCGTATGAAGCCTATGAAGTCCCACCTGCTTCCCGGCGGGTAACCGTCGCTGGCCTTTTCTTGTGGCTTACCATTTGGGAGAAGAGTTCCGGAAAGATGCATCACGTATGGAGAGAATGGATCACGGACGCAGAGGCCGAATCTGGAGTAGGCCCGTTTGCCTTGTTGGAAAAGGATGCAACCACTCTTGGCTTCGCGTATGTAAATAGACGGAGCATGAGCATCCGTGTCTGGGAAATCAACACCGCTCGGGGGGTTCCTGTCGACCCGCAGTCGGCACTTACATACGCAAAGAGTATTGCGCGTGTCGCGCCGTTTTGTAACACCCCCACAAATATTCCGGTTTGCCAACTGTTGAGCAAGCCAAGTGATGCGATTGGACACCCCCAGCGACTTCGAATCGTATGGAAAGACAACGGCTGGTGGGTGCACCTTGAGGCCAATGACATGCACTTCGTGTTCCGACGTTCACAGTCCGGCTCCAAATGGAGGATCGTCGGGGAAAAAGGCTCCAGCCAGTAAATCGCTCCCCAGCCTCAATAAGGGCGGCCGGAATCCTCCGGGCGGTGCTTTTCTGGGATTACGGGCGATGGGGCCCGTGGTATCCTGGTGTGTTGCTGTTTGCCAATAATGTGGTCAACTCGTTGGTTGACGGTGATACGTTGTTCGTCGCACACGTCCATGGTCCGACCGTTAGCCAAGGCTGGTTCAATGACTACGTTCAGGCGGCTGCTGGTTTGGTTGGGTTTATGAACGTGCTATCATGCGAGGAACGCACCTATCACAACGGTGCCGGTTCCATCCACTGCGGCACGAACGTGCTGCGAGAGATTCCGGCGGATAGGTGGTGGGATCACAGCTGACGACTGGCGGTCGAGGAGGCTTTGCATGCGCTCCTATTATGCGACGATGTTTGCAGCGGGTATCTTGCTGGTAACGTCCGACGGCCTCCGGGATGGTTGCCCTACTATGGCGGCCCAGCAACAAGCGGCAATCTGCGGAGACGACATCGCGACGCCCGAAGGAACGCAGAGGGACCAGGCAAGTGCCGGCAAGAGGGCAGATGCGATGATATTTGCCGATCTGAAGGAGGAGGCCGTGTCACTTCATCGCTTGGTGGACGAATACAGCGAGAAGGTCAGGACCCGGCACCTGGAACCGTTGGGCGCCTTGAAATTGTTTGTCGGGGAGATGGAAAAGAAGGTGCTTCGCGTTGCCGGGGAGACCGAGTTTCGGACTGCTATTGAACGGCTAATCCGTTGTAGTGATGCTTGGAAGAGCGGTGCCCAAGCGGCCGAGGACCGCCAACTCAGTCCATGGAGTGACGAGCAGTATTTTGTCGCCTGCGCTGCCTTGGTCCCTTTATGGAAGCAAGACCTCCAGCGGCCGGAGCGATTTGAACGATGGTTCTCCACGGTGTTTGCGATTAGCGCAAGCTTTCCGCCGCATCGGCTGCGAATCTGGCGGTACTCGTGGGAAGGCATCGTTCTAGCGGGAATCGATAGCTATCAGGACGAACGGGCGGCGAGGTTTCTGCTTGAGTATGCGCTGAGGGCGAGCAAAGCGGATGCCGTGGACGCAATGGCGCAATGGGCGCTGGTGTTCTTGCGGGCGTACGATCCGGCACTGGTGAAACCCGCTTTAGAAGCAGCCTTCAAAGTGGAAAAGAAGAACGGCGCCGATTGGCAGTGGTCGAGCTCCTTTCTCGCACATCCGCCGCGGGCTTTCCTCCTGCATGATTGTTTGGTCTCGCTGGAAGTGGCGGAGTCACTACCCCCTCAGGAGCTAGCGGCTTATCAGTATTTTCAGCGCAGCGCATGGCAGACCTACGCCTTGACACCTCGCGAAAGGCGGCCCACCTTCATTCATCCAGCGCCCACTGCCCCAGATTCGCGTTATTACTACCTTGACGACAACAATTACGGTTATCCCCCTGTCCCCGATTGGCAGGATGGGAACGAGCAATTTATTCTGGCTCTGCTTCGAAGGGGTGTTCGGCAGGTGCCGGTAGTGGCCGACAATGTCTCACAGCAAGGTTTGGATGTGCTTTTCGGAGAAGTCTGTTCCCATACTCTGCCCATGGACGCAAAGGAGCGGTTGGCGGCGATGCTCCCGTCTGGCCGTTGGCTGAATTGGGTATCGGATAAGTACCGGGAGCGAAGCGAAGCTCAGGGGGATGCAGTGAACAATTCGCCCTGGAAAGCAACCAACGCAGAGGAGATTCTTGCCCGGTTTGCGAGAATACAAGAAAAGGCGGTAGACATTCCCACCTCGAATGGTTTTCGTAGCGGTTGGCTAATGATCCAACGCTCCGAGTTGTTAGCAGAAGTGGAGAAAGCCGGCCGGGAACGCGAGGTTCTCGAAGAGCTAGTACGGCTAAGGTTTACGCAGGGTCCCGGTGAACGTTCCAAAGACGACATGATTGTGCGTTGCCTCGATGGCTTAGCGCGCCTTATTTTTGTGAAGAATGACCCGGAACTCGGGAAGCCGGCTCCAGAAGTGCGCGGATATCCGGGGGCCAAAGTCGATGCGAAAGGGCGCTTATGCGCTATGGGGATCACCGATCGATTCGAGAGGGGGGACCCCGATGCTGTAGCACTGCTCGCCATCGACAGCTACGCAGACCGGCGGGCGCACGATTTCCTGATGGAGTTTGCTTCGAGAGCGGACCTGGACGATCAAACGAAGGCTCAGGTGTGGCAGTTGCTGCTCCATTATGACGGTGCGAGGTGCCTTGTCTCACAGTTTGAAAGAGCGTTTAGACGATCGGCAGAGGGAGACGCCTCACGCGCTTTCGGTTACGAGTTCAGGCTCAATAGCTGGGTTCGGGAGCTGAACTACATCGAGTCCCTTGGTGCGGCCGCTCGTGGTCGCTATCTTCAAATCCGCAGGTTCGTGTTTCGAGCGGATGCCTTGGCGCCCCGAGGGGCGCGACCGCCACCTGTGGGAGATTTTAGTCTCCTGGCTCATCATTGGCAGGACGGGGACGAGCGGTTCCTTCCGCACCTGTTGGAGTCGGGAAGGCCATTCAGTGTTGTGATCGCCGAGGCCCCGATTTCCGCAGCCGGTTTGGCCTGGTTGAAAGAGCAGGCCGATTCAGGGCCGTGGTCCGATGGCGTGAAAGCGGCGATCCGCTCGGGACTGGAGCAACGAGAAAAACGGCAGAAGTCATTGGAAAGGCAAAACGAGTAGCCAGCTCAACAGCATCAGACCGCCGGTGGACCGTCGAGCCTCGCCTGGGCGACTGCTTGCTTGCGTTGTGGTGGCCCGTTCGGGGCGGATGTCGAAGACGCTGACCTGCGATCGGTTCCAGGAAAGAGGCAAGGCGGTAGCGCAAACGGCAAGGCGGGACGCGAAGTCGCGGCGAGGCCTTCTTTTCCTGGGGTGCTGCAAAGGCCGACCTGCCGCGCGGGGGCCCCTTAGCGGCGAAATTCTGCCCGCGAGGGGTTCCGGAGCGCACCTTGCGGTCCCATGCGAGGGTTGACCGGGAATCCGGATTGTGCACTGTGCTCCAATGGTCTCCCACCCCCTTCGCTCGCGCGAGTTGAAAACCGCCCGGACAACTTTGCGCCGGTTCGAATAGTGCGCTCCCGCGTTAACAACCATGCCCCCTCTTTGGCGGTAAAAGCTACGACCAAAAGTTCAAGACAGTTTGGAACGACTGGACCCGCACCGAACACGTCTCGAACTCGGCAAGTCCTTCCCGTATAAGCAGTTGCGAAATCGGCCAAGAAGAGAGTATTTACGAGGAGAGTTGCCTTCGCGGAGCCTTTGAGAAAGTAGCGGAAAACGCTTGCTCGGACGGTTGACTCTCTACGCCGTGGCACGGGTTGTCTCGGCGTTTCTTCATGCGCTGGCGTAACTCTTTTCGGCCGAAGGCGTTACGGCGACCAGAGCCTTTCGGTCTGCGTTAACCAACGACTCTCCGGTTCGCAAGGTTCCGCTCGGGCAGCGAGCCGAACCTGCCAGGTTTCGATCGCACCCCGAACCGAACTTGCCGCGAACTCTCAGACTCTCCGCCCGGCCGGCCCGTCTTGGTTTACAACCGGGTTCGGTTCGGCCCCCGAGGCCAACGTTGTTCGAACGACAAGTTCCTGCCACAGCCTGCGCTGCGTGTGCCAATCCGGGACGGCGGCCAGTTCACGAAGATGACGTTCGGTGATCACATCGCGCCCGCGATGGGTGCAAGGTAGAAACAGCACCGCCTCTTGGATATCGGGGGCCAGGCAGAGCAGGTTCATGATCTGCGTCAACCTTGCTCGGCTCACGTGGCCCAAGCGGGCCAGATCTGCTTGGTGCTTTACCACCCCCTGGCGGACGAGCCCATCGAAACGGATGGCCAGGGCCATAAGCCGCGCAACCCGGGGCACGCGGCTGGCAGGGGGCGTCGGGGCGGGCTCGCCTTGGCAAAGGTCTTTGCGGCCATATTTCCCGCGGCGGACATGGAACGGGCGGGCAACGGTCAGTTTCTGGGGCATGCGGTCTCCTCCTGGCGGCAAACGCCGAGTTCTGCGGCCAGCGATTTGATCCCGGTGGGGCGGAATGTGATCGACACATTCCCGGCCGGGCCGTCGTAGTCGATCCGCTCGACGAGCAGGTTGAGCACCCGGGCCTGCTCGGCCGGGGCCAGCACACTCCACATCTGGTCGAACTCGGCCAGGGCCTTGGCCACCTCTTGTTCGTCGAGAAGATTGCCCGACAGCGCCGCCAGTTGTCCATCGATCTCGGTCAGCCGGCGTTCGGCAAGCCGCAAGCGTTCCTGCACGTCAGCCAGGCGGGCGAGGCGATCGCCGTCGTTTCCGGGCGAAGCGGCCAGACGCCGCAACAGCCCCTCGTCGTCGCGGCGTTGGCGCTTCAAGGCTTCGCGCTGGCTCTCCAAGTACTTGAGCGATTCCTCCGCCTGGCGCTGTGTCTCGGCCAACGTCGCGGCCACCAGTGCCGGGTCCCGGCCGATGCACTTGATCTCGTCGACGATGAACGCTTCGATCTGGCCGGCAGGGACCGACGGCGCCGGGCAGGACTGCCAGCCCCGCTGCTGGGCCTGCACGCAGACATAGTATCGATAGCGCCGCTGGCCCTTGGTCGTGTACGTCGGCGCCATGCCACACCCGCATGATGCACACCGAAGCAGACCCCGCAACAGCGCCCCGTGCTTATTCCGCACGCCGCCTCCCCGGCCATTCCGCTTCAATGCTGCCTGGACTTGCCGGAAGACCTCCTGATCGACGATGGCCTGGTGCTCGCCCTGGTGAAGCTGGCCCTTGTACCGGACCTTGCCGATGTAGGCCAAATTGGTAAGCAACTGGTACAGGCGATTCTTGGTCAGCGGCTGACCGCCACGGGCCGTGCCTCTCTTGGTGGTCCAGCGCTTGGTGGTCCAGCCGCGGCGGCCAAGCTCCTTGACGACCGGAAGCAGGGATTGGTGCTGCAAATACAGCTCGAAGACCTGCCGCACTCGCTCGGCCTCGTCTTCATTGACCACCAGCTTCGTGTCCGCCACGTCGTAGCCGAGGATCGGCCGGCCGCCGACGTACTTCCCCTTGCGACGGGCCGCGGCCATCTTGTCGCGAGTCCGCTCGCTGATCATCTCCCGCTCGAACTGGGCGAAGGACAAGAGAACGTTGAGCACCAGCCGGCCCATCGACGTGGCCGTGTTGAACTGCTGGGTGACCGAGACGAACGAGACACGGCGCCGCTCGAATGTCTCCAATATCCTGGCGAAATCCAAGAGCGACCGGCTCAGCCGGTCCACCTTGTACACTACCACGCAATCGACCTTCCCTGCTTCGATGTCGGCCAAGAGGCGCTGCAAGGCCGGCCGGTCCATGGTGCCGCCCGAGTAGCCGCCGTCGTCGTAGCGGTCCGGCAGGCACTGCCAGCCCTCGTGCTGCTGGCTGGCGATGAATGCCTCGGCCGACTCCCGCTGAGCGTCCAGGGAGTTGAAGTCCTGGTCCAGCCCTTCTTCCGTGCTCTTGCGGGTATAGATCGCGCAGCGGACCGGCGGCGGCTGGGCTGCCGCGGCTGCCATTGGCCGGCTCATTGGGCACCTCCGCGCTTCGTAAGCCCGAAGAAGTGGTAGCCGTTCCAGCGGGCGCCCGTGATCGCCGTGGTCACGGCACTCAGCGACTTGTATAGCTGGCCCTCGTACTCGAAACCGTCCGGGAGGACTTTGACCTGGAGCACGCGCCCCTTGTACTGGCGCGTCAGTATGGTCCCGGCAGGCGGCAGGCGCGTTGGGCCCGAAAAGCGGGCCGGCAGGGTCACGGTCCGGTCCTGCCCGTCCGGAGAACGTTTTGGCAAGCGCGGTGCCGTCAGCCGCAGGTCGGCGTCGTTGGCCAGTTCCTCGGCCCGGCGCCGGGCCCGCTCGGACAGATCGCCTTCCTCGTTGGCCTGCAACCGCCAGGCGATGCGCTTCAGCAGCCACTGCTTGTTGCGGCTGCACGGCTGTTCGCCGAAAACCTCGGCGTACTTGGCTTGCAGCTCGCTGGGCGTCATGCGTTCCATGACGGCCAGCTCTTTAGCGATGTTCAGTGCCATGCGGTTCTCCTCGTCTTGGGACGCTCCAAACCGTCAACCAGCACGGACACTGAGCCTCGGGTCGCCGGGAAGATCAAGGTCTTTGTCGCCGGATTCTGGGGTAGGCTGCACTCCCGGCCTGCTGAACTCGGCAAGACCGGTCCCGCACTTGTGCAAGCGAAGCACCCCGGCAGCCAGAATGCGGGCGATCTGGCAGAGCGGCCCTTGGGTCGGGAGTTCGCTGGGCGCGTTCACTGAGCGCATCGACTATGTTCCTGGGGTGTTCAGAAAGCCCTGGGGCCCAGAGCGGAGCGGTGCCCCCTATTGGTTAACTACCCGGTCGCAGGCCGAGCTGACGGGAAAAAACCGCTGCACGCCCCGCCTGCCGAAGCCGCAAACGCCGGGCAGTCGCGGTCCGAGTAGCGCGGGCGCCAGGCACGGGGCCAACGCAACACCTTGCCAGTAAACACCTTATGTCCAGTAGCGGCATGCCTCTTGTACTGCCCCGGTTTTTCCGTATGCTATTAGGGTTACCCGAATAGATATTCGGTATCCATCGTGAAGTTGGTCTCTGGCTGGTCCCGCCACGGAACTCCAATATGGTCGGCAAGCGTCCGCGATCCCCGTCGTCGCCCGCCCTCACGGCGGCACAGCGGCGGGTACTGAAAGCGATATCCGAGTTCATCGCCCGGCGGCAGTTCCCGCCCACCGTGCAGGAGCTGGCCGAGCTTCTCGGAGTCCGGCCTGCCACGGTCCACGAGCATCTCGGCCACCTGGCGCGAAAGGGCTACGTCAGACATGAGCCGCGCAAAGCGCGGGGATTGGCCGTGGTCCGGGAGCCGGAGGACGAACTGGAAGAGCTTGTACCGCTTCCGCTGGTGGGCATGGTGGCTGCTGGCCGGCCGGTGCTGGCCGAAGAAAACATCCTGGGCGAGGTCCTGGTCGAGTCCAGCCTCGCGCGGCGGGGGCGTTGCTTCGCGTTGCGGGTATCGGGGGACAGCATGGTGAACGCGGGCATCCGGGATGGCGACATCGCCGTCGTCCGGCTGCAACCCGTGGCCGAGAGCGGCGACATCGTCGTGGCGCTCGTCGGAGGCGAGGCCACGGTCAAACGGCTCCATATCCGGGGCGATCGAATCGAGCTGCGGCCGGAGAATCGGAGGTACCGGCCCATCACCCTCGGCCCGGAAATGGAGTGCCGGATAATAGGCAAGGTGTTAGCGGTCAGAGCATGTCCAGGAGGGTAGAAAGTGTCCCGGCAGTTTTCCATTCCCACCGTCCTGCGGATGGTCCCGAATCGCCTGCTGAAGGATTTCTTCCAGCGGCTCGGGCATGGCGATCTTGGCATCCCCTGGGACCAGCTCGGGGAACGGGAGATCGAGCCCGTGATCAAGGCGCTCAGCGGGATGCCCCGCGCCGAGCAGGATCGGATCGAAGGCGAGATGCGCAGCGTATTCGACCTGGCCTGCGAGACCGGTTTGGGCGCTATCTTCGAGGGGGCGGTGCGTTGCGGCGAGTGCAAGCTCTCTGCGGCGATGCCGGAGGAACTCGGCCCATACGGCAAATCCATGTGGGCCTGGCTCAACCGCCCGGAGGCCTTCGAAAAGGCGATGCTGATCCATCAGGTCGAGCATTTGAGCTGGTGGCGCAAGCGGAATGATCTGCCCAAGCGCGAGCCGGACATGGGTGCCGCGGCCAGGGCGCGGCTGGAGGAAGAGATCGCCTCCATGCTCACCTGGGAGCAGGGCCGCGGCAAGGTTTGTACCGTGGAGACGCTGGAGCGCGGCGGGACGGTCTATTTCTTCGCCCACCCGGACGACTTCGTCCAGAACGTCACGGCGCACGACGAGGACGGGAAGCTCGCCCCCGCACTTTCCGCGCTACGTTTCCGATCGTGTTCGCCTACACGCAAGGCGAAGGGGCGCTGGAGCTGTACGCCAAGTTGCCGGCCAAGCTGAAGCGGCGGTTGGAGGAGATCTTCGCGCGGACCGTGCTTGGCCGGGAGCTGGGGCCGTGGAATCCGGAGGCGGCCTACGAGCTGGATCATTTGAAGGACCCGTCCTTCAAGCTCCAGACGGACCCGGAGGACTGCCTTCGGGTGCATATCTCCAAGATGCGTCTGGTGCCGAAGAACACCGGCCGCCGCATCTTCGTGGAAATCGACGATGATGACCCCGAGGATACTATCCACAGGACGATCGAGGAGTGCCTGAACCAAGAGCGGCTGCCGCTGTCGGAGGTCTGGGTGAACCTGGTGACATTCTGTTTCGAGTTCCTCCCTATGGAGGGCAGGAGGCCGGGGCGACTGACTTTCGACGTGGGGTTTCCCAGCTCGTGCAGTTTGCGCAGCGCCAGGCCGGAGCGGGTCGAACTGGTCGAGAAGTACCTGGAGCGCTGGGAGATCGATCGTGCGGGACGTGCTACCGTCGATCTTGCGGCGGTTGGAGATTGAGCCGCCGGTGTTCCACTGCCGGGAAATCCGGGCATTCGGATCGTGCTTGGAACTGCTGGTCCGGCTTGGCGTGCTGCGCGAGATGGCTGCGGCCGGCAGTGCCTGCTGCCCGGACTGCCAGTTCGGCCCGCAGCGCCGCGTCGAGTACGTTGCCGACAGCAAGACGCACGCCAGGCACGGCTACATCCATTGCCCGCAGTGCGGCATCGTCGAGGTGGCGTGGGATAGCCTGAGGCGGTGGCGGGGCGACCCGGCCGGCTTTCTGGCCGCGGCCTTCAGCGGCGCCGGCGTCTCCGGGCCGGCAACCGAGCTCATACCGGGACGGCTATGGCGCGTCGGCAAGGTCACCTGGGCAGGGCGCCGGCGCGAAGTGTACTTCGCCCGATGTTATCGCCGCGACGGTGGCGACACGCTGGTGGCAGAAATGTCCCGGCGTCCGAAGGCGATCCTTTTTGTGCCCACGGAGGCGGCTGCCCAGCGATGGGCCGGGGCGGTGGAGAACCTGGTGATCGCGCTGGAGTCGTCGTTTTCACTGGACGGCGGCAGCATCCGCTTCGACGTGGAATACGTGGAAGGCCGTTTGGTCGATGCGGGCCTGACGTGCACTGCAAGACCCCAGCGCCCGAAGCGGAAACGCGCCGAGCGGGCGGCCAAGATCGAGGCACTGGAAAAGGAATTGATCGCCCACCTGCGTGCGGCCCGGGACCACGCCTATGCGACGAGGGACCGTGCCGGCACACCGGACCTGCTGCCGCGTCCAAGCCAGAAGCAGTTGGCCGAGCGTACCGGCCTGACCGAGGCTGACGTGAGCCGGTGCCTGAAGGACCCGGATGCCCGCGAACTGCGGTTGTATTGGCAGACGGCCCAGGACTTGGAGGCAATCATGAGGTGGAAGACCCCGGCGGGCAGCCGGGGGCGATCTTGACCGGTTGCAGTTGCACCGATTTCGTGCAACTGCAAGAGCGGTTTTCCGGCGTTATATCCTCCTGCGGCACCGCCAGTTGCGCGATGCCGCAGGATTTTTTTGCGCACTTGCTGCAAGCCCCGCGGGGGGTGACGCCGTGCATCGGGCACGGCGGGAAATCACCCACCTTGAGGAGTTTGCAGTATGACCAGCGCGAACAATCTGCACCCCCGTTCCGGCTTACCCGCCCAGCCAGGCACCGAGCCGATCCTCGACGGTTTCGCCGAACGGCTCATCCGCCGCAAAGCACGCCAACTGGCCCGGCTGCCCGGGTTCACCCGGAGCGACCGCGAGGACATCGAGCAAGAGCTTCGCCTGAAGCTGCTCAAGCACTTGGCCAGCTACGATCCCCAACAGGGGCACCGGCGGGCCTTCGTGACCGCCCTGGTCGAACGGCAAGCAGCGAATCTGCTGCGGGCCAAGTGGGCCGAAAAACGCGATCACCGCAGCGTCCGCTCGCTGAGCATGGTAGTCGCAGAGGACGAAGAGGAAGGCCCCGTCGAACTGGCCGAAACGATCAGCCAGCGGCACTTGGACGCACGCCTCGGGCGTGCCACGCGCGAGGAGCACGAGTTGGCCGAACTGGTGATGGATGTCCGCGATGTGATCGCCGGCTTGCCGCCCGAGCTGGGCGAACTGGCCCAGCGGCTGAAGACGGACAGCCTGTCCCAGATCGCCCGCGATCTGGGCGTGCCGCGCACCACGCTGGCCGATCGGGTGCGGAAGCTGCGGCGCTGCTTCGAGCAGGCCGGACTGCGAGACTATTTGTGAAATCTCTTCCGTCAATTCGCCTCGTGACCGGGTAGTTAACCAATAGGGGGCCGCGCGGTCCACGACGAGGCACGCCCAAGCGTCTTCGCCGGACCGAGATGGTTCGGCGAAGACGCCTTATGTCTCGGTGCGGTCGCCCGCTGACGCACCCCTGTATAGCCATGTGGAGATACCCCGATGACGGTCGCCCAGTCGTTTCTGATCCGCGAACCGGCCGAAGTGTACCAGGCCAAGGCCTCGGAGTACCTCACCAGCCACCAGCTTGCCGACTTCCGCCGCTGCCCGGTGCTGTACCGCAAGAAGAAGCTGGGCCTGATCGAGGACGAGGACCGGCCGGCATACCTGGTGGGCCGGGCGCTGCACACGCTGGTGCTGGAAGGCAGGGACGCCTTTGAGGAGCAGTACGCCGTCGGCGGGCCCGTCAATCCGAAGACCGGCGAACCCTACGGTTCCAATACCAAGGCGTTTGCCGAGTGGGCTGCCCAGCAGGGCAAACCTGTGCTCACCGTGCAGCAGCACGACCTAGTTGAGCGCATGGCCGAAGGGGTTCGTGGGCACCAATTGGCCTGCGACCTGCTTTCGGAAGGCGTTCCTGAGGGCGTCGTGCGTGCCGAGTACTGCCAGATGCCGTGCCAGATCCGCATGGACTGGTTCGACCCGCTTCGGGGGATCGTGGACCTGAAGACCTGCGACGACCTGGACTGGTTCGAGGCCGACGCCCGGCGCTACGGATACGTCCACCAGGTGGGGTTCTACCAGGCCGTGCTCTCGCAAACGATCGCCTTGCCTATGCCGGTCTACTTCATCGCTGTGGAGAAGAAGGAGCCGTACCGCTCGGGCGTCTGGCGGGTCCACGAGGATGCCCTGGCACAGTCCCGGCGCGAGAACGAGGCCGCCATCGAACGCCTGCGCCGGTGCATGGCAACCGACACCTGGCCCAGCGGCTACGAAGAGTGCCGCGCGTTCGATTACGTCTAGAACCGGTCGCCTGTCGGGTCTCTTCAAGCCGGGTAGGCATGTCATGGATGAGGATCGCTGCCCCGCCCGAAGGCGACCGGCCTTTTGAACTCTCCGCTTCCGACTGCTTGGGAGGACTGCGTAATGCCCCTACCTGATACCATACTGACCCAATCGCATCTCCGCGCCCCGAAGGGGTGCGGCTGATAGATCGTGGCAAGTTTAGGCGGCTTGTTGGAGATGGGCGGACCACAGGGCGTCGAAGCGGCCGTCGTAAAGGGCGGCGCGGAGGCGGAGGATGGCCTCCGCCCGACGACGACGCCAGTTGCGCATCCCGGCCTGTTTACAGCGTGCCCCCACCAGGCACTTGCAGGCCGACTCGACCGGGCCGCTGCCAATCGGCAACCCCGCCGCACGGTAGCGGGGATAATCCATCCGCTCCGCATTGTTCTTCAGATACACTCCCAGCTTCCGCAACGCCTCCCGCTTGCTCGGCGCACGCAACTGTTTCTGCAAGGCGGCGATCGCCACGCGCGCCTGCCGGTGACCGCCTTCCCACAATTCTAAGAGCCGCTCCTTCGCCCAAACCTTCGCTTCCTCCGTCCCCACACCGAATACGTCATGGGCCGCTTGGTGGACGTTCTCGCTCAAATGATACCAATCCAAGACGGGCACAGCCTCGGGAAAGTGGAAGGCCGCCAATTCCCACAGCCAGTGCGCGCCGTCGCCCAAGAACACACGTTGCGACGCTTGGCCGTAGCCGGTGCGATAGGCCTCCAGAAACAACTGCCGGCCAAACTCCTCCAACGACAAAAACCGGGCGAACGTCTTCTGCGCCAGGGTGTTCTTTTCCCCGTCCAGGGCCCGCACCCGACCGACACGAATCTCTCGCCACTCGCCTTCCGCGTGAATCATGGCCCCATCCGCATACACCGCCACCACGGGAGCATGGCACGTGGACTGCGGCATCCTCTGGGCTTGCTCCGCGGGCGACAACCCAAAGAACGTCTGGCGTTGAGCGTCCTCCTGGGCCAAGAGCATCTCACCCGCCGTGTGCGCGATCTGCTGGATCGTTTGCTTGCTCAGTTCCACGCGGTGGTCCGCACGCAAGACCGTCTGCACTTGTTCCGCCGGTATCCATGCCATGAGCCGGGCCACCACTTTCGCCAACGGCCAACTGACGCCGTGGCCGGCAAACCGCAACCGCGCATCGTGCGGATACCATTCCTCTTCACAACGATCACAACGCCGCCGGGGACGCCGGCATTTCACGTCGCCGAAAGTCGTCGCCACCGTGCAAGGCGGGCAGCCGCGATGCCGCATGGACTCCCCACAACACGGACACTTCGGCAACGCATCCGACGTGTTCGCCGAATCCGCCCACGCCTGCAAGGCTTGATTGCCCAGGCCGTGGAGACCCTCGCTCAAGACCTGCTCCGCTTTCTCGAAGTCGTCCACATTGACCGGCATCGCGTCCAACACGCTGTCAAACTTCTCGTGCAGTTGACGACGCTGCTCTGCGCTGAGTACACTCCTCATCACGATTCCTTTCAGGGTGTTAGGGGAACTTCCAACAACGCAAACCTCTAACACCCTGTTTTACTTATTCCCCCCAATCGCGCAACAGCATTTCAGCCGCACCCCCCCCGAAAGGGATCATTTACGGACCACCGGGATCAGGCAAGACGACGATGGGGGCCTCGGCCGACCGGCCGCTCATCGTCGATTGCGAAAACGGCGCGGCCCATGTCCAGTGCCACCGCACGCCGTATCTGGCCAGTTGGCCGGAGATCGAGCCCTGGCTCGACGGCCTGGCCTCAGGCGGCCACGACTACCAGACGGTCGTGATCGACTCGATCGACTGGCTCTTGCGCAGGATCGAGGAGCACGTGGCCGGCGTGGACGGCACGCCCACCGGCATGAAACAGACCCTCAACCGCTCGCACGGCGGCTACGGCAACGGCCGACAGGTGCTCAAGAACTACGTCTACCAGTACCTCTTGCCGGTCTTGGATCGGCTGGTCAACGCGGGCGTAGCCGTGCTGCTATTGGCCCATGCCGCCCGCCGCTCGATCACCACGATCGACGGGATCGAACTGGAGAAGTCCGCCCCGGAGATTCACCCCGACTTGGCCAACACGATGATCGAGTGGTCCGACTTCGTCGGAGCGATTCGTCTTGTCGGCCAGGAACGGGAACTCGTCCTCTGCGAGACGCCGCAACTGGTGGCCAAGAACCGCTATGGGCTGTCGGAGAGCCTGCCTTTGTCCTGGCCGGCCTTCGTCGCGGCCGTGAGCAACCGCAACCTCAAGCCCCAAGGAGCCTGAACATCATGGCGAACCTCGGCAATTTCGATGCGTCTCAGGTGGAGCCTACCACCGCATTCGATCCCATCCCCGCTGGGAAATACCTGGCGATGATCACCGCCTCGGAGATGAAGCCGAACAAGGCCGGCACGGGCAGCTACCTCGAGCTGGTCTTCACGATCCTCGAGGGCGAGTACAAGGGCCGGCAGCTTTGGGGGCGGCTCAACCTGGATAACCCCAACGAGCTGGCGGTGAAGATCGCGCGGGCCGAGCTGTCGGCCATCTGCCGGGCCGTCGGGGTGCTCACCCCGCGCGACAGCGTGGAGCTGCACAACCTGCCGCTGGTGGTCAAGGTCGCCTGCAAGAAGCGCAAGGATACCGACGAGATTGCCAACGTCATCCGAGGCTACGAGAAGCGGGACGCCGCGACCGGTCGACCGCAGCAGGCCCAATCGAGCACGCCGCCGTGGCGGAGGCCGTGATGGCTTGCAGTGTAGCGAGACAGGGCTGGGGTCAGACGGGGCATGGTCCGGCCTGGCGTGGCGTGGTCAGGCGTGGTGCGGCTGGGCAAGGCAAGGCGTGGCATGGCTTTTCATTCACAAGGGGAACGTATGCACAACGGAAACGGCAAACCCAAATCTATCGGGCCCGAGGCGACCAACGGCGCCTGCGGCACCATCGCGCTTTCGTTGCCTTATCGCGTCAAGGTTACGGTCCGCGGCGAGGCCGACGTGCTATTCCACCGTTGGAACTGCGAAGCGGTCGAGGCCAAGGCGAAGGCGGCCAAGGGTTCGGCAGCCAAGAAGGCCGACGATCTGGAATCCTACGTCTACCGCAATGATGCCGGGGAACTGTGCCTCCCCGGGGAGTACCTGCGGCAGGCGATCATTGCTGCCGCCAAGTACCGGCAGGACCCCCGCTCGCCACGCAAAAGCGCGATGGACTTGGTGAAGGCGGCCATCGTCAGCCTGACGCCGTTGGCCAGTCTGGGAGTGAAGGCGTGGGACTACGAGCATCGCTGCCGCGTGCAGGTGCAGCGCAACGGAGTCACCCGCGTGCGGCCAGCCCTCGGCGCCGGCTGGTCGGCGTCCTTCGTGCTTCTGGTGAATCTGCCGGAATACGTCTCGCTGGAGATGCTGCATGGCCTGCTGACGGATGCCGGGCGGTTGATCGGCGTGGGCGACTTCCGGCCCACCTACGGCCGGTTCCAAGTAATGCGATTCGATCTGTTGGACGCGCAATGACAGGGCATGGCCGGGCATGGCGGGCCTTGGCACGGCTTGGACAGGCGAGGTTTGGCACGGTTCGGCGTGGCGTGGCAGAAACGAGGAGGTCATAGGCGTGCGTGCGAGCCGGCGCGGTGGAGCGGCGACGACAGGTCAGCGCCCCGGTGGAGCCGAAAAGGAAAGGCGAAGGCGAAACGATCGTCCCCGCGACTTGCAGGACACGCACCGGCGACTGTCGGTCCCCTGCGAGACGCACGCCTGCACCTCCGCACGAAGAAAGGAAGAGCATGCTTACGGTGGAGCTGTCCTACCCGCCGTCTGTCAATCATTACTGGCGACGAGTTGGGCCGCGGACCCTGATCAGCCGCCAAGGACGGGCGTATCGCCGCGACGTGGCGACCGCCGTGCGGCTGATCGACCATGCGGCAGACCGACTGCCCTTGACCGGTCCGCTCCGTGTGGAAGTCTCGCTGTATCCGCCCGATCGCCGGCGACGCGACTTGGACAACGCCCTGAAGGCGCTGCTCGATGCGCTTCAGCATGCAGGCGTGTACCCGGACGACAGCTTGATTGAACAGCTCTCGGTCGAGAAGCGAGACGTTGTGAAAGGGGGCAAAGCCGTCGTGACGATCCGGCGGCGGTGCGTGCTGTGCGACGGGCTGGAGGTGCCGACGTGATGCAGCTCCGTCCCTACCAGCAGGCTGCGGTCGAGGCCGTCTACGAGCACCTCCGCACGCGCGACGACAATCCGGCGGTCGTGCTTCCCACAGCGGCCGGCAAGTCCCTCGTCATCGCCCAGTTGGTCCAAGACGCCGTGCTCAGGTGGAACGGCCGGGTGCTGGTGCTGGCCCACGTCAAGGAACTCTTGGAGCAGAACGCGGACAAGATTCGCCGGCTGTGCCCGGAGGTCGCAATCGGCATCTACTCGGCGGGGCTGAATCGCCGCGAAGGCGACAAACCTGTCGTGGTCGCTGGCATCCAATCGGTCTACAAGCGGGCCTGCGAGCTGGATGCCTTCGACCTGGTGATCGTCGACGAGGTCCACATGGTGCCCCCCGACGGCGAAGGGATGTATCGCACCTTTCTGGCCGAGGCGAAGGTCGTCAATCCGCACACGCGAGTCATCGGCCTGACGGCTACGCCGTTTCGCCTGTCCAGCGGACCGATCTGCACACCGGACGGCATCCTCAACCACATCTGCTACGAGGTGGGCGTGCGGGAACTCATGCGCGACGGCTACCTCTGCCCCCTGGTCACGAAGGCTGGCATCCACAAGGCCGAGTTTGAGCGACTGCACATCCGCGGCGGCGAATTCGTGGCGGACGAGGTCGAGGCCATGATGGACACCGATCGCTTGGTGATCGCGGCGTGCAGCGAGATCGTCACGCACACGCACGATCGCCGGAGTGTGTTGGTGTTTGCCGCCGGTGTGCGGCACGGGCGCCACGTGGCCCGCGTGCTGGCCGAGATGTCGGGGCAAGAGGTGGGCTTTCTGGACGGCCAGACGCCGGCCGCCGAGCGCGCCGAACTGATCGCCCGCTTCCGCCGCGAACCGCTTTCGGGCGACTTGTTCGGCAAGAGCGTGCCCCTGAAATACCTGGTCAACGTCAACGTCCTGACCACGGGCTTCGACGCCCCGAACATCGACTGCGTGGCCATCCTGCGTCCCACGATGTCGCCGGGACTCTGGTATCAGGCGGTCGGGAGGGGCTTCCGGATACATCCCGGCAAGCAGAACTGCCTTGTCCTGGACTTCGGCGGTAACGCCCTGCGCCACGGGCCGGTGGATCAACTGAAGACGCCCGAAGCGCCCGGGCGCGGCAGCGGCGAGGCGCCGGCCAAGGAATGTCCCGAATGCCATGCGGTGATCGCTGCCGGCTACGCCCGCTGCCCCGAGTGCGGCCACCAGTTCCCGCCGCCGGAAAGGCAGCGCCATGACGCCCGAGCCGCCACCACAGGCGTGCTCTCAGGCCAGGTCACCGACACCGAGTACGAGGTCCTGGACATCCGCTACAGCGTCCACACCAAGCGAGACGCCCCGCCGGATGCCCCGCGGTCCATGCGTGTGGAATACCGCATCGGCCAGTTCACCTGGGTCTCCGAGTGGGTCTGCTTCGAGCATGGCGGCTACGCCCGCTGGAAGGCCGAACAGTGGTGGCGGCGCCGTTCGCCCGACCCGGTGCCGGAGACGGCCGAGCGGGCCGTCGAGGTCGCCGAGGCGGGCGGGGTGGCGTGGACCGAAAAGATCGTGGTGCGCACGGTGGCCGGCGAGAAATACGACCGCATCGTGGGCTACACCCTGGGGCCGAAGCCGGACCCCGTGCCAGTTGGCCCCTCGGAATACGACCTGGACGACGTTCCGTTCTGAACGGAGGCAACGCTGTGAATGCCGTCTTGGAATGCTTGCCCCTGGACTTGGTGGACGACCACCCGGATAACCCGCGGCTGGCGTTCCGCGAGGACGTGATCGACGCCATCGCCGCGAACCTCGATGGCCAGTACCCGCAGAAGCACGCCATCCACGTGCGGCCGGTGGACGGGCGGTTTCAGTTGATGGCCGGCCACCACCGCGTCCGGGCCGCACGCAAGGCCGGTTTGCAGAGGATTTGGGCCTGGGTGGAACCGCTCGATGACCAGGCGGCGATGATGGAACTCGTGCTCTCGAACCAGCAGGGGGAACTGTCGCCCCTGGAAATCGGCTTGCATTGTCTGAAGGCGGTGCCATTAGGCAAAGGCGGTCGTGGCGTTGCCGGCGGACTGCGTGAATACGCTCGCCGAATTGGCAAGACGCATCCATACATTTTCCAAATGCGCAACGCTGCCGAGGTGTTGTCTGAATGCCGGAAAATGGTAAGTCAACTTACCGTTTTCTCGGACAAAGCCCAACACCTGGCGGCCGTCCACAAGCTGCCCCAAGACAGGTGGCCCGAGTTCGTCGAGTGGATCGCCCAAGCCAACCCCACGGTGGCCGAGGTGGAAGAGCGGGTGGCCCGGGCCCTCGGCCCCACAACACACCCCCAGCCCCTCGGAGATCACGATCCGGAGGAGCCAGGCGAGCCGCGAAGCACCATTTGGGACCCCGCATTCGGCCCACCAGACGAAGCCGAGTCGGACGAAGGGGATGAACCCCAGCGCGGGCTGCCCCACGTCGCCTTCAACACGGGCGACAGCGAGTGGTACACGCCGCAGGAGTTCATCGAGCGGGCGGTGGCCGTCATGGGCGGCATCGACCTGGACCCGGCTTCTACAGCCGTGGCCAACCAGGTCGTCCAGGCCGCGGAATACTTCACCGCCCAAGAGAACGGACTGGCGCGGCCTTGGCGGGGGCGGGTGTTTCTCAACCCGCCCTACGCCCAGCCCCTGGTGCAGCAGTTCGCCGACAAGCTCGTCCAACACGTCCAAGAGGGCGACGTGACGGAAGCGGTGGTGCTGGTCAACAACGCCACCGAGACCCGCTGGTTCCAGACGCTCTTGACGGCCGCCCGGGCAGTCTGCTTCCCGGCGGGGCGGGTGCAGTTCTGGCGGCCCGATAGGGGCTCGGCCAGCCCGCTGCAAGGGCAGGCGGTGATCTACTGCGGCCCCCAGGTGGATCGGTTCCAAGAAACCTTCGCGGACTTGGGGAGGGTGTGCCATGTCGCCCAATGATCCACCCCATGTGATGCACTGGGATTGCCGGAAGCATGGATGCTTCAACCAGAAAAAGCGGCTCAAGTTCCGGTTTCTTTCCGACTGTCTGCCCGACCGCATCGCCTTCACAGACATCGACGCCATCACGGAGATCAACGGCAATCTGCTCGTGTTGGAATGGAAGGCTCACACGGGGCTCACCCGAGGCCAACGGATTTTGTTCGAGCGACTGACGCTGACGTGTCCGGCCACGGTGCTGGTGGTCGAGGGCGATGCCGAGCAGATGTCCGTTATCAGCGTCCGCATGGTGTGGTGCGGCAAGATCGGCCCCCCGGAACCCGCGGACCTGGAACGCCTGCGGCAAGAGATCCGAGCCTGGGCCCAGTGGGCTGCGGCCAATCGGGCTTTCCAAAGGAAGTACAAGCATGAGCGAGACCGTTGACGCGATTGACGAACCGGTCATGCTGCCCCAGAAGGGGCTGGCACGCTTCGCCACCGGCGCGGTGCGCGGCACGGACGCCGACGGCGAGCGTTGGGATTTGATCACGCCCATCGGGCTGCGGCGCCTGGCCGAGACCTGCGCCGAAGGCGCGGCGAAGTACGGCGAGCACAACTGGCAGAAGGGCATCCCGGCCAGCGTAATGCTCAATCACGCCATCCGGCACATCTACCTCTACCTGGCAGGCGACAGGGGCGAAGACCACCTGGCCCACGCCGCCTGGAACATCCTGGGCGTGTGCCACTTCGAAGAGGCGCTGCCCGAGATGATCGACATTCCCACCAGGGCAGACGGCAGGAAGTCGTAGATGCTACAGTTGCTCGAAAACCTGTTCGGCGAAGCGCTCTCGCCCGCGCGACGGGTCGTGGTGTTCACCACGCCGTCGCGGCAGACGCGGCTGTTCGCCGACTACCAGCAGTTGGCCGGCTATGCCAACAAGCAGAGCCGCTCGCAAAACGTCTACTTCGGGCTGGGACTGGTGGCGGGAACGCCGCGTGGCCGTGGCAAACAGGCCGACATCGCCGCCATCGGCGGACTGTGGGCCGACATCGATGTTTCCAGCCAGGCCCATCCCAAGCCGAACTTGCCACAGAGCATCGATGAGGCTCACGACCTGCTGGCCCACATGCCGCTTGCACCCTCGGCCGTGGTCTACAGCGGCCACGGCCTGCACGCCTACTGGTTTTTCCATGAGCCGTGGCTCTTCGCCGACGACGCGGACCGCCAGAAGGCAGCCGCGCTAGCCAAAGGATGGCACGCCCTGCTGTGCCGCAAAGCCGCTGCGCGGGGCTGGGCGCTGGAAAACCTCGGCGACCTGACCCGCGTGCTGCGCCTGCCGGACACGCTCAACCACAACAGCCAAGGTCCGCCCGTTGAAGTCCGCCTGTTGCAATTGGATGAACTCCGCCGCTATGCATCTGACGACTTCGAGCCGTACCTGCCCGCCGAGTCCGAACCACAGGTTGTGTGTGGCACGCTGGTCTTGCGTCCCGACGCCCAGCCCCCGGCTCAAAAACTCTTGGACTTGGCCGGCAAAAGCCCCTTGTTCTGGCAAACGTGGAACCGGCAGCGGACCGACCTGGCCGACCCGTCCGCCAGCGGCTACGACCTGAGCCTTGCCACCATCGCCGCACTCAACGAGTGGACCGACCAAGAGATCGCCGACCTCATGATCGCCTTCCGGCGGCACCACAACGACAACCCAGAAAAGGCCCTGCGGCAGGACTACCTGCAGCGAACCATCGCCAAAGCCCGGCAGGCGAAACCGAACGGCGAGGTGGTGGACATCTCATCCCTCATCGGCCCGAGTGAGCCGCAACCACCGGCCGAGCCGACCCCACCCGACCCCGGGCCCATGCCGGACGACCTTCTGGACGTGCCCGGCTTCATCCGGCAGGTGACCGACTACACGCTGGCCGTCTCGCCCTATCCCCAGCCAGCATTGGCCTTCGCCGCAGCCCTCGTCCTCCAAGCCTTCCTGGCCGGACGGAAGGTCCGCGATGCGGCCGACAACCGCACCAATCTCTACGTCCTCGCGCTGGCCAATAGCGGCGCGGGCAAGAATGAGCCCCGCAAGGTCAACCAGCGCATCTGCGTCGAGGCAGGCCTCCAGGACTGCCTGGGCGACGCCTTCGCCTCCGGGGAAGGCATCGAGGACCGCTTGTTCCTCACGCCCTCGGTCCTGTTCCAGACCGACGAGATCGACGGCCTGATGAACGCCATCAACCGGGCCTCCGACGCCCGCCACGAGGGCATCATGAACGTGCTGCTGAAGATGTACACCTCCAGCAGCACCATCTATCCCCTGCGGGTCAAGGCCGGCGGCCGCTCGCCCGGGGTGGTCGACCAGCCCTCGCTGTGCATGCTCGGCACGGCCGTGCCCAAGTACTACTACGAGGCCTTGAGCGTGCGCATGCTCAACAACGGCTTCTTCGCGCGGTTGATCGTGCTGGAGGCGGGCAAGCGCGGCCGGGGCCAGACGCCGCTGTCGCGGCCGATCCCAGAGGCTATCCTGTGCACCGCACGCTGGTGGACCGACTTCCGCCCCGGCGAAGGCAACCTTCAGAACTGGCACCCCATCCCGGTCTGCGTGGAGGCGACGCCGGAAGCTGAAGCGGCGTTGGAGGAGTTCCGCGCGCTGGCCGACGACCGCTATGCCGAAGCCGAAGACCGGGACGACCCGGCGGGCATGGCCATCTGGGCTCGGGCTTACGAGAAGGCCCGCAAGCTCGCGCTGGTCTACGCCGCAAGCGAGAACCATCTTCAGATGCGGATCGACGAGCCGGCCGTGCAGTGGGCGTGGCGATTCGTGGACTACCAGACTCGGCGGATGCTCTTCATGGCCGGCCAGCACGTGGCGGAGGGCCAGTTTGACGCCAAGTGCAAGCGGATGATCGAGGTGTTGGGCAATTGGCGCAAGCGTCGCGGTGATGCCTGGATGCCCCATTGGTATCTGTCGCGACGGCTTGAGTTGGAGCGACCGAGACATCGAAGAGGTGCGCAACGCACTGGTGAGCCAGCGACGCATCGCGCTACGACGATCGGCTCGACGCCCGTGACCGGGGCCGTTGATCGTGCCGAATCGCGTACAGGCTCCGATCGGTAGTGATCAGTTACCGCAGTTACCGCCTCGAAAGGCGGGAATTAGCGATCGGTTTCGGGATAATTACCGACGAAATCGGCTCACAGTTGCCGCCTGAGTCCGAGGCGGGAATTAGGAGAAGTCGTAAGATGATAAGATAATAAATAACTTACTATCTTCTTCTCTCTCAATTACCGCATATTCCGCCCATCCCGCCCACGCGCACGCATTACGTGCGCACGCGTGTACGCGCGCGAGGGCGCGGTCGGTGGTGGGCTACGGGTACTTCCCGGCTCAAAACCCCACTAACGGGGCGTGCGGGAACGGGGCCGGGCATAGCGAGAGTTGCTTTTCGTGGTCAGGAGTTTGAGGAGCAAGGAAGCACGCATGAAGATCGAGCTTTGGGAACTGGGCCGTGTGCGGCCCTACGACAAGAACCCCCGGCAGAACGACCAGGCCGTGGATGCCGTGGCCCGGTCTATCCGGGAGTATGGATTCCGCCAACCCGTTGTGGTGGACGCCGACGGGGTGATCATCTGCGGCCACACCCGCTACAAGGCAGCCCAGAAGCTGGGCCTGGAGAAGGTGCCCGTCCACGTGGCCAAGGACCTCACGCCCGAGCAGGTCAAGGCCTACCGCATCGCCGACAACAAGACGGCCGAGCTGGCCGACTGGAACTACGAGCTGCTGCCGATCGAGTTGGGCGAACTCCAGGGGATGAACTACGACCTGGGCCTCTTGGGCTTCTCGGAAGAGGAGCTGGCCAAGCTGCTCGATCCCGGCGTGAAAGAGGGCCTGTGCGCCCCGGACGAGGTGCCCGAGCCGCCCGACGAGCCGATCACGCGGCCCGGCGACCTGTGGCTGTTGGGCGAGCACCGGCTGCTGTGCGGCGACGCGGGCAAGGCGGAGGACGTGGACCGGCTCCTGGATGGCAACCCGGTGCACCTTGTGAACACCGACCCGCCGTACAACGTGCGGGTCGAGCCCCGAAGCAACAATGCCATCGCCGCGGGCTTGAGTTCGTATCCGAGCGCGGAAGAACTCCAGGGCGGGCGCCGGCGGCAGCGGGTGCTTCATCACCAGGCGATGGACGTGGCCCGGCATCCCGAGAAGGCGCAGGCCACGCACCGCAAGCTGCGGGCCAAGGACCGGCCGCTGGAGAACGACTTCGTCTCGGACGAGGAGTTCAGCCGGCTCCTGCACGCCTGGTTCGGCCAGATGGCTCGCGTGCTCTTGCCCGGCCATGCCTTCTACGTCTGGGGCGGCTACGCGAACCTTGGTAACTATCCCCCAGTGCTCCGGGAGCACAAGCTCTACTTCTCCCAAGGCATCGTCTGGGACAAAGAGCATCCCGTTTTGACCCGAAAAGACTTTCTTGGGTGCTTCGAGCTCGCGTTCTACGGCTGGAAGGAGGGGGCTGGCCACCGCTTCTTCGGCCCGAACAACGTGCCCGACCTGTGGCACGTCAAGAAGGTCAGCCCGCAGAAGATGCTCCACTTATGCCTTCACCCCGAGAGCCTGGTCCTGACGGAGGCTGGCTATCGCCCGATTCGGTCCCTTCAAACGGGCGACCGCGTTTTTTCAGGCGACGGCACCTTCCACGATGTCGTCCATGTGTCGTCGCATCCCTATACGTCCGAGTACCTGTATCGGATCACGGCCAAGGGGGGAAACATCACCACGGAGGCCTCGGACAACCACCCGTTTCTCATCTGGCGTCCCGCACGCTGCGGCCGGAGCATCGTGGGCGGCGAGGTGGGTTGGGTGCGCGCCGATGAAGTGCAGGCCGGCGATTACACGATGACCCCCGTCCTCGCCGGCGATGGTCCCGATCCCTTTCCTGAGCTGGACGAAGACTTCTGGTTCTTGTTCGGCTTGTACCTGGCCCAGGGGCATCTACAGGCGGCCGGCCACGGGGATCACCGCTACCCGGTCTTCTCGATCCACAAGAGGCGGCAGGATTTGGCTGCGCGAATCTGCAAGCAATGGCCCCGCGCCAGCGAGTACGACCCGAACGATTACGCGCAGCGGCCCTCCAGCGGGCTGGTGGTGATGGCCTTCGACGCCGATGCCGGAGAGCGGTTCGAGGCCCTGGGGGGCCGTCACGCTCATGCCAAGCGGATGGCGCCGGAAGTCTTTTCCCTGCCGCGCGCGAAGCGCAGCGCCATCCTGCACGGTTGGCTCAACGGCGACGGCTGCAAGGTCCACGATCGCCCGTATTGGCAGGGGAACACGGTGTCGGCGGATCTGGCCGCGCAGTTGGCCTTGCTGGCCGAGTCGGTGGGCTACCGAGCGAACGTCTACGCATACGATCCCCCTCCCGACCTCGGCGGAGTCGGCGACCGACGCTTTCAGAGCCGGCGGCGGGTCTACTACCTCTACTTTTACGAACAGACCCAATTGGCCAAGCGTGGTTGTCCCACCTGGGTGGAGCACGGCGGCCAGGAGTACTCGCTGCGGCGCGTTAAGAGCGTAGAACGGGTGCCCTACGGAGGGCAGGTATGGAATCTCAGTATCGAGGGGCACCCGTCGTTTCAGACGGCTGTCGGGCTATCGCACAACACCGAAAAGCCCGTGGAGCTGGCCGTGCGGGCGATCCAGTACTCGTCGCTTGCCGGCGAGAACGTGTTGGATCTGTTCGGCGGCAGCGGCTCGACGCTCATCGCGGCCGAGCAGACCGGGCGGCGTGCGTTCCTGATGGAACTGGACCCGCTGTACTGCGACACCATCGTCCAGCGCTTCGAAAACTTCACGGGCAAGAAGGCGGAGCGAAAAAGATTGGAGGCAGCGGTATGACCCATCCAGACTCTGTCGCTGCGCGTTTCTGGAGAAAAGTCGATCGTTCCGCACTGGAAGGTTGTTGGAATTGGACGGCATCCACAGGGACGGGCGGCTACGGTCAGATCAACATCAACGGAAAACCAAGACCTGCATCCCGCGTGGCGTTTGAATTGGTCTACGGCGAGATTCCCGAGGGTCTGTTTGTCTGTCACTGGTGCGACAACCGATTGTGCGTGAATCCAGACCATCTGTTCTTGGGGACTCCGGCAGACAACATACACGACATGGATGCGAAGGGGCGGCGCGTCAACACACCCCACCTTGGCTCGCGTCACGGTTGTGCCAAGCTCGACGAGCAGAAGGTGGCCGAGATCAAACGAAGGATTCAGGCGGGGGAACCGCAAAAGGCGTTGGCCGCGTTACCCCCGGGGCAATCAATCACATTGCGAAGAGACGGCAATGGAGACACGTTGCGTGAAAAGAAGCCACCTTACGTACCTCGCCAGTCCGTATTCGCATCCCGACGCGGCGGTGCGCCAAGAGCGTTTCGAGGCCGCTTGCCGTGCGGCCGCGGAACTCATCCGGCGGGGCCACGTGGTGTTCTCGCCCATCGCCCACAGCCACTGCATTGCCCAGCACGGCCTGCCCGTGGACTGGGGCTTTTGGCAGCGGCAGGACATCGAGCTTCTGGCCGCCTGCGACGAACTGTGGGTGCTCAAGCTCGACGGCTGGCAACACAGCCGCGGGGTGCAAGCCGAGATTGCCATCGTCCGGGCGCTGGGCAAGCCGGTCCGCTTTGTGAGCGAGGCGGAGTTGACCGAAGAGAAGGCCGCCGGGATGGCGGCGTGTTGAGGAGGGGATGCACGATGCGTCTACGCGAGAATCGAGAGGTCCTGATGCTTGAGCGAGCCGCCCTCCAGCCGCAGCACGCGAGCAGACTCGTCGGGGATCGAGAACGCCTTGCCCGGCAGCCCCGCGGGCAGGCTGGCGAAGTAGAACCCGCCGGGCGTCTGGCAGAAGCACAGCGGGTTCCCGCAGCGGACGACCAGAAACCGCAGGGGCTTGTTCCACAGGCCGAGCAGGGCCAGGGGGCCTTCGGTTCGGGCCACGGCCCAGGCGGCCCGCTCAAGAAGCGTCCCGGCTCGGCGCATCATGAGCAGGCCCAGCACCTCGCTATCGCAGTCGGTCTTGGGCCGCAGT